>NZ_JBEAHA010000037.1:0-634 GCF_040061975.1 Klebsiella sp. GG_Kp146 | reverse complement strand
ACCAGGCCGATGTAGCGGGCGTCGTCGGTTTCCCGAAACGCTTTCCAGCGAATATATTCCGCACGTTCGAAGTAGTTACCGATATCTTTGATGGCGGCGACCTCTTCCATGGTCTCTTTCAGGAAGAAAGCCGGGCCGACGGCGCCGATAAACGGCATGTGGGCGGCAGCGGAAACCCGGGAGATATTGCGCAACAGCGCCACGTCCTGCGCGCTGGCGTCGAACTCATAGGCCGAGATCAGCGAGCCGATCGGCTCGCCGCCGGGGGTGTCGTACTCCGCGGTGTAGGTGTGCCAGTAAAGGCCGCTCTGAATCAGCTCCGGCGCATCCTCAAAGTCCTGACGCAGATCGTCCTTTGAGACGTCGAGGATCTCCGTTTTCACGTTCTGGCGGTAGTCGGTGTTGTCCACCAGCTGTTTGAGGCCGCGCCACAGGGATTCGACCTGCTGAAACTCCGGATGGTGCATCACTGCGTCCAGCTGGCGGCTTATCTGGAAATCCAGTTCAGCGATATGGTGGTCAATCAGCGTTTTATCGAGCTTTTCCACCCGCTGGCCGGACTGGCGGATGCGCTCCATAAACACCTGCATCGCCGCGGTCAGACGCTCCGCCGCCGGCGCCTCGGAGAGCGCGG
>NZ_JBEAHA010000036.1:0-1055 GCF_040061975.1 Klebsiella sp. GG_Kp146 | reverse complement strand
GCTGCCATCACTACCGTACTGGCTAAAACCTACGGTGGTTCCGCTCGCGCATTCGACCAGATCGATAACGCGCCGGAAGAAAAAGCTCGTGGTATCACCATCAACACCTCTCACGTTGAATATGACACCCCGACTCGCCACTACGCGCACGTAGACTGCCCGGGCCACGCCGACTATGTTAAAAACATGATCACCGGTGCTGCGCAGATGGACGGCGCGATCCTGGTTGTTGCTGCGACTGACGGCCCGATGCCGCAGACTCGTGAGCACATCCTGCTGGGTCGTCAGGTAGGCGTTCCGTACATCATCGTGTTCCTGAACAAATGCGACATGGTTGATGACGAAGAGCTGCTGGAACTGGTTGAGATGGAAGTTCGTGAACTGCTGTCTCAGTACGATTTCCCGGGCGACGACACTCCGATCGTTCGTGGTTCTGCTCTGAAAGCGCTGGAAGGCGACGCAGAGTGGGAAGCGAAAATCATCGAACTGGCTGGCCACCTGGATACCTATATCCCGGAACCAGAGCGTGCGATTGACAAGCCGTTCCTGCTGCCGATCGAAGACGTATTCTCCATCTCCGGTCGTGGTACCGTTGTTACCGGTCGTGTAGAGCGCGGTATCATCAAAGTGGGTGAAGAAGTTGAAATCGTTGGTATCAAAGAAACCGCGAAAACCACCTGTACTGGCGTTGAAATGTTCCGCAAACTGCTGGACGAAGGCCGTGCTGGTGAGAACGTAGGTGTTCTGCTGCGTGGTATCAAACGTGAAGAAATCGAACGTGGTCAGGTACTGGCTAAGCCGGGCACCATCAACCCGCACACCAAGTTCGAATCTGAAGTGTACATTCTGTCCAAAGACGAAGGCGGCCGTCATACTCCGTTCTTCAAAGGCTACCGTCCGCAGTTCTACTTCCGTACTACTGACGTGACTGGCACCATCGAACTGCCGGAAGGCGTAGAGATGGTAATGCCGGGCGACAACATCAAAATGGTTGTTACCCTGATCCACCCGATCGCGATGGACGATGGTCTGCGTTTCGCAATCCGTGAAGGCGG
>NZ_JBEAHA010000035.1:0-2041 GCF_040061975.1 Klebsiella sp. GG_Kp146 | reverse complement strand
TTGGTGCCTTCGGGAACTGTGAGACAGGTGCTGCATGGCTGTCGTCAGCTCGTGTTGTGAAATGTTGGGTTAAGTCCCGCAACGAGCGCAACCCTTATCCTTTGTTGCCAGCGGTTAGGCCGGGAACTCAAAGGAGACTGCCAGTGATAAACTGGAGGAAGGTGGGGATGACGTCAAGTCATCATGGCCCTTACGACCAGGGCTACACACGTGCTACAATGGCATATACAAAGAGAAGCGACCTCGCGAGAGCAAGCGGACCTCATAAAGTATGTCGTAGTCCGGATTGGAGTCTGCAACTCGACTCCATGAAGTCGGAATCGCTAGTAATCGTAGATCAGAATGCTACGGTGAATACGTTCCCGGGCCTTGTACACACCGCCCGTCACACCATGGGAGTGGGTTGCAAAAGAAGTAGGTAGCTTAACCTTCGGGAGGGCGCTTACCACTTTGTGATTCATGACTGGGGTGAAGTCGTAACAAGGTAACCGTAGGGGAACCTGCGGTTGGATCACCTCCTTACCTTAAAGAACCTGCCTTTGTAGTGCTCACACAGATTGTCTGATGAAAGTAGAGAAGCAAGGCGTCTTGCGATTGAGACTTCAGTGTCCCCTTCGTCTAGAGGCCCAGGACACCGCCCTTTCACGGCGGTAACAGGGGTTCGAATCCCCTAGGGGACGCCACTTGCTGGTTCGTGAGTGAAAGACGCGTGCCGATATATCTCAAAACTCATCTTCGGGTGATGTTTGAGATATTTGCTCTTTAAAAATCTGGATCAAGCTGAAAATTGAAACGACACACAGTTAATGTGTGTTCGAGTCTCTCAAATTTTCGCGACACGATGATGTTTTACGAAACATCTTCGGGTTGTGAGGTTAAGCGACTAAGCGTACACGGTGGATGCCCTGGCAGTCAGAGGCGATGAAGGACGTGCTAATCTGCGAAAAGCGTCGGTAAGGTGATATGAACCGTTACAGCCGGCGATGTCCGAATGGGGAAACCCAGTGCAATTCGTTGCACTATCGTTAACTGAATACATAGGTTAACGAGGCGAACCGGGGGAACTGAAACATCTAAGTACCCCGAGGAAAAGAAATCAACCGAGATTCCCCCAGTAGCGGCGAGCGAACGGGGAGCAGCCCAGAGTCTGAATCAGCTTGTGTGTTAGTGGAACGGTCTGGAAAGTCCGACGGTACAGGGTGATAGTCCCGTACACCAAAATGCACAGGTTGTGAACTCGAAGAGTAGGGCGGGACACGTGGTATCCTGTCTGAATATGGGGGGACCATCCTCCAAGGCTAAATACTCCTGACTGACCGATAGTGAACCAGTACCGTGAGGGAAAGGCGAAAAGAACCCCGGCGAGGGGAGTGAAAAAGAACCTGAAACCGTGTACGTACAAGCAGTGGGAGCACCTTCGGGTGTGACTGCGTACCTTTTGTATAATGGGTCAGCGACTTATATTCTGTAGCAAGGTTAACCGTATAGGGGAGCCGCAGGGAAACCGAGTCTTAACTGGGCGTTAAGTTGCAGGGTATAGACCCGAAACCCGGTGATCTAGCCATGGGCAGGTTGAAGGTTGGGTAACACTAACTGGAGGACCGAACCGACTAATGTTGAAAAATTAGCGGATGACTTGTGGCTGGGGGTGAAAGGCCAATCAAACCGGGAGATAGCTGGTTCTCCCCGAAAGCTATTTAGGTAGCGCCTCGTGAACTCATCTTCGGGGGTAGAGCACTGTTTCGGCTAGGGGGTCATCCCGACTTACCAACCCGATGCAAACTACGAATACCGAAGAATGTTATCACGGGAGACACACGGCGGGTGCTAACGTCCGTCGTGAAGAGGGAAACAACCCAGACCGCCAGCTAAGGTCCCAAAGTCATGGTTAAGTGGGAAACGATGTGGGAAGGCACAGACAGCCAGGATGTTGGCTTAGAAGCAGCCATCATTTAAAGAAAGCGTAATAGCTCACTGGTCGAGTCGGCCTGCGCGGAAGATGTAACGGGGCTAAACCATGCACCGAAGCTGCGGCAGCGAC
>NZ_JBEAHA010000034.1:0-2926 GCF_040061975.1 Klebsiella sp. GG_Kp146 | reverse complement strand
AACCGCTGACCTCTTGCATGCCATGCAAGCGCTCTCCCAGCTGAGCTATAGCCCCACAGGACCTCTTTACGAACCAAATCCGCTGGGTGCAGAATTTGGTGGAGCTAAGCGGGATCGAACCGCTGACCTCTTGCATGCCATGCAAGCGCTCTCCCAGCTGAGCTATAGCCCCGTAACGTAAAGCGTGTCGTGTTGACGGGCGGCATAATATGAATTCCTCGCTCAGGTGTCAACGGCAAAATTATCCTTCTCGATTCAATCGCTGAAAAAGCAGGCAACCTGCTGAGATTGCGAGCCTTATCGCAGCCAGAAGTTAAACAGGTCACCTTTTCCAGTAAAAGGATGCTATAACATGGACAGCTAATTCCCATACATTTACTCAGGAAATAGTATGCTCAAGGAACGAATGACACCTGAAGAAATCGCCCATCTGACCGGCTACAGCCGGCAAACTATCAATAAGTGGGTGCGGAAAGAAGGCTGGCAGACCTCTCCGCGGCCTGGCGTCCAGGGCGGTAAGGCGCGCCTGGTCCATGTCAATGAGCAAGTCAGGGAGTTTATCCGCAGCGCCCAGCGCGTGGCGGAGACGCCCGGCACCTATTCTCCCCACGACAGCGACCTGGAATCGCTGCTGCTGACCCTCTGTAAAGAGCTCACTCCCAGCGAGCAGAAGCAGCTTATGTCGCTGCTGTTACGCGAGGGGATCACCGGGTTACTGCTTCGGTTAGGGATCCGCGATCGGTAAACCATGATGAAACTAAAAGATAAAATGACGCCCGCAGAACTTGCCGACTGCCTGGGGCTGGCGAGACAAACGATCAATCGCTGGGTTCGTGAGAAGAAATGGCGCACGGAAACGATACCCGGCGTCAAAGGGGGACGAGCGCGGCTGGTGGTCATCGACCAACCGGTGCGCGAGTTTCTGACGAACATTCCCGCCAGACGCCATCTGTTTAGCGACAATCATCTCGCGGAATCGCCAGGCGCTTACCTGGTCAATGAAGCGGACGCGATCTGGCGGCAAATCACAGAAACCCTGCAACTGATGACTCCGGCAGAACAGCTGCAGCTCCGCGACCTGCTGGCCCGGGAAGGGATTAGCGGTTTTCTTGCCCGCCTCGGCATCGCCAGCCCGGCGTAACAGACAAAAAAAACGGCAGGGGTATCCTGCCGTTATATCATCTACGTCCCCGTCAGGACGCCTGGCCTTCGCGCTCAGCGATAAAAGCCAGCGCTTTATTGATACGCTCTACGCTACGGGACTTGCCGATTGCATGGACGGTAACGTCAAGCGCAGGAGACTGCCCTGCACCGGTAACGGCCACGCGCAGCGGCATACCGACTTTGCCCATGCCCACTTCCAGCTCATCAGCGGTCGCCTGAATCGCGTGGTGGACGTTTTCCGCCGTCCAGTCGCTAATCATCGCCAGCTTGTCGCGGACGACTTCCAGCGGCTGACGCGCTACCGGACGCAGATGTTTCTTCGCCGCGTCGGCGTCGAATTCAGCGAACTCTTCATAGAAGTAGCGGCAGCTCTGGGCAATCTCTTTCAGCGTTTTGCAACGCTCGCCCAGCAGCTTCACCAACTCGGCCAGCTGCGGGCCGTTGCGGGTATCGATATTTTCCTGCTCAATATGCCACTGCAGATGCGTCGCCACATACTCCGCCGGCAGCGTATTGATGTAATGATGGTTCAGCCACAGCAGCTTGTCGGTGTTGAACGCACTCGCGGATTTGCTGACCGCCCCCAGCGAGAAGAACTCAATCATCTCTTCGCGGGTGAAGATCTCCTGATCGCCATGGGACCAGCCCAAACGCACCAGATAGTTCAGCAGCGCTTCTGGCAGGTAGCCATCGTCGCGATACTGCATCACGCTGACCGCCCCGTGGCGTTTGGAGAGTTTCTTGCCATCGTCGCCGTTGATCATCGATACGTGCGCGTATACCGGCACCGGCGCATTCAGCGCTTTAAGGATGTTGATCTGGCGCGGCGTGTTGTTGATATGATCTTCACCACGGATCACGTGGGTGATCGCCATGTCCCAGTCATCCACTACGACGCAGAAGTTGTAGGTCGGGGAACCATCGGTACGGCGAATGATCAGATCGTCCAGCTCCTGGTTGCTGAACTCGATAGGTCCGCGGATCTGATCGTCAAAAATAACCGACCCTTCCTGCGGGTTGGCGAAACGTACCACGCACGGCTCATCGTCGGCATGATGCTCGTGGCTATGGCGGCAGCGTCCATCGTAACGCGGCTTCTCACCGTTCGCCATTTGCTCTTCGCGCAACGCTTCCAGACGCTCTTTCGAGCAATAGCATTTATAAGCGGTACCGGCTTCCAGCATCTCATCGATCACGTTGTTATAACGATCGAAACGTTTGGTCTGGTAATAGGGACCTTCGTCCCATTGCAGATTCAGCCAGTTCATGCCATCCATGATGGCTTCAATTGCTTCCGGGGTGGAGCGTTCGAGATCGGTGTCCTCAATACGCAGTACAAACTCACCGCCGTGGTTACGGGCAAAAAGCCAGGAATAGAGAGCAGTACGCGCACCGCCAACGTGCAGATAGCCGGTTGGGCTTGGCGCGAAGCGAGTTTTGATTTTCATGAATTGGCCTTACGTTTAATAAAGATGCCGATAGCCGGCAATGTCCGGTGGAAATTATGGGTCAATATTCTAACACCGTGGGCTGATTCCTCAATGTTGTTCCCGCCGGAACGTCGCGGTTTGCCGTTTTTGTTTATAAATCATGCTATGACGCCGGTTTTGCGATCGCTTTGTTTAATTTTACGACGAACGAACGAATTCTTTAGAAAAGGCGTTGACTCATTTTCAACTCTCCCTATAATGCGACTCCACACAGCGGGGGTGATTAGCTCAGCTGGGAGAGCACCTCCCTTACAAGGAGGGGGTCGGCGGTT
>NZ_JBEAHA010000033.1:0-4006 GCF_040061975.1 Klebsiella sp. GG_Kp146 | reverse complement strand
TGGGGACCTCACCCTTACCAAGGGTGCGCTCTACCAACTGAGCCATATCAGCACGTCTGGAGCGGGCAGCGGGAATCGAACCCGCATCATCAGCTTGGAAGGCTGAGGTAATAGCCATTATACGATGCCCGCATCCTGAAACTCGGCTACCCAGTTCTTTCTGTAATACTAAAGAGACTGCTCTCTGTAGTATTGAGCTGATTAGTTTACCCAACCAACTCCGGCTACGCAAAGCGTCGCCAGAAAGTGGTGGTGGGGGAAGGATTCGAACCTTCGAAGTCGATGACGGCAGATTTACAGTCTGCTCCCTTTGGCCGCTCGGGAACCCCACCCAAATTGTTATGGTGCCGACTACCGGAATCGAACTGGTGACCTACTGATTACAAGTCAGTTGCTCTACCTACTGAGCTAAGTCGGCATCAAGTAGCGCGCATTCTAGGGAGAGGAGCGAGTTCATGCAACTAAAAATTTGCATAAAACGTTCTCTTGCTCACATTTTGTGCTCTTACGCGAAAAAACGGTGTAATTTCAAACAGCGGAGTGCAAATAATCGCCAGCAAACAGCACAGCAGGCGCGGTTTCGGTCATCCACGTTTACCCGGAACGTATGCTGACCGCAGACTGAAAGGCAACAGGCCGTTAGCACAATCCTGTTAGCAAAGGCCATGCTTTGCAAAGCATAAGAAACTTATTCCTCTCTTGTGACGCTGGCGCGAGAAAGCAGCATTCAATGAGTTTTTTTCTTATTATTCCCGGCAATCTGGTGTTACCCTCCTGCCCATTGTCCTGATTAACTCGTGTGAAGCATCGCCGTTTCAACGTATTCGGTGATGGTAAGAACATGCTTATGAGCCAAAAAGAGCAGACGTTAATGACACCGTACCTACAATTTAACCGCCACCAATGGGCTGCACTTCGTGATTCTGTCCCGATGACGTTAACCGAGGAAGAAATCACGCGGTTAAAAGGCATCAACGAAGATCTCTCTCTGGAAGAGGTTGCTGAGATCTATTTGCCGCTGTCGCGTTTGCTCAACTTCTATATTAGTTCTAACCTGCGTCGTCAGGCGGTTCTCGAACAATTTCTTGGCACCAACGGTCAGCGAATTCCCTATATAATCAGCATAGCTGGCAGCGTTGCGGTAGGTAAAAGCACCACCGCCCGTGTACTGCAGGCCTTGCTTAGCCGTTGGCCTGAGCATCGCCATGTCGAACTCATTACCACTGACGGATTTTTGCACCCTAACTCGGTTTTGAAAGAACGTGGGTTAATGAAGAAGAAAGGCTTTCCGCAATCTTATGATATGCATCGGCTGGTGAAGTTTGTCTCCGATCTCAAATCAGGAGTACCACAGGCAACTGCACCGGTTTATTCCCATCTAATTTATGATGTTATTCCCGACGGCGATAAAACTGTCGCGCAACCGGATATTCTCATTCTTGAAGGACTGAATGTTCTGCAAAGTGGGATGGATTATCCACACGATCCGCATCATGTATTCGTATCGGATTTTGTCGACTTTTCTATTTATGTCGATGCCCCGGAAGAATTATTGAAAAGCTGGTATATCAACCGCTTTCTTAAATTCCGGGAAGGAGCATTTACCGACCCGGATTCTTATTTCCATAATTACGCCAAGCTGTCGAAGGAAGAAGCGGTGGATATTGCCACCTCGCTATGGAATGAGATTAACCTAATGAATCTCAAGGAAAACATCCTTCCAACCCGCGAGCGCGCCAGCCTGATTATGACCAAGAGCGCCAATCATTCCGTTAATCAGGTACGCTTACGGAAATAAAGCAAAGGGAGCCGAAGCTCCCTTTTTTATTCTGCGCTGCGCAATGATATTTCACCACCGACCCAGGCTTTTATCACACCATCCTGCTCCAGCAATAGCGCCCCCTGGGCGTCAATACCGCGGGAAATGCCATAAATTTCTTTATCACCGATAATCAGTTTTACCGGACGATGAATAAAGTTATCCAGTTTTTCCCAGCGCGGCAGATAAGGAGCCAACCCTTCCTGCTCGAACAGCTCCAGCCCCAGGCGCAGCTCTTTAATCAGGCGCGCGGCGAGGAGGTTACGATCGATGACCACCCCTGCTTCCTGAAGGCTGATCCAACCCTGATTGACGACATCAGACTCCACGCGACGCATCACAAGGTTGATACCCGCGCCGCTGACGATTTGTGCGGCATCGCCCGTTTTTCCCGTCAGTTCCACGAGGATCCCTGACAGCTTACGATCCTGCAGATAAATATCGTTCGGCCATTTCACGCGAACCTGTTCGGCCCCGAATTGCTGCAGCACTTCAGCGATCACAATACCGATCACCAGGCTTAGGCCAATAGCCGCTGCCGGGCCCTGCTCCAGACGCCAGTACATTGAGAGATAGAGATTCGCGCCAAAGGGGGAAAACCATTTTCTGCCTCGTCGACCCCGCCCTGCCTGCTGATATTCAGCCACGCAGGCATCGCCGGACGTCAGCTCATCCAGTCTGTCCAGCAAATACTGGTTAGTGGAGTCGATTACCGGAAGGACAGTCACTCGGCCATGCTCTATCTGTTGGGAGATCTTTTTCTCATCCAAAAGATGAATAGGCTCTGGCAGGCTGTAACCCTTGCCCGGTACGGTAAACACATCAACGCCCCAGTCGCGTAAAGTCTGGATATGCTTATTAATCGCCGCCCGGCTCATGCCTAACTGCTCGCCAAGCTGTTCACCTGAGTGAAACTCACCATCAGCAAGGATAGAAATTAGCGTTAAAGGGATAGTATGGTCTTTCACGCAATGCTCTCCTCTGCGTTGACTTCACCATGCGTTCCAATGAAGCGCACCTCGGGTTGAAGCCATACATTGAATTTCGCACCCACCTGCTGGCGAACGTAATGGGCAAGCTTTATCACATCCTCACTGGTCGCTTGATCTTCATTAATCAGTACCAGCGCCTGCTGTCGATGCACGGCCGCGCCGCCGATGCGTTGTCCTTTGAGCTGACATTGATCGATTAGCCAGCCAGCGGCCAGCTTGACGCTGCCGTTTGCCTGCGGATAGTGCGGTGCATGAGGAAACTGCGCCAGCAGCGCTTCAGCAACCTGAGCGCTGACGATCGGGTTCTTAAAAAAGCTGCCAGCATTACCGTTAATCTTTGGATCCGGCAATTTAGTCATTCGCATATGACAGACCGCATCGAATACCTGCTGCGGGGTGACCGTCTGCGGATCGAGACGTGTTAAATCACCGTAGCTCAGCACCGGTCGCCACGCTTTCTCTAACGCCAGGCCAATCGCGACGATGGCGTAGCGGTCCTGATATTCATGTTTAAAGATGCTGTCGCGATAGCCGAAACGGCATTCCGCTGCGGAAAGGCGTTGTTTACGTCCCGTTTCCAGCTCGATGCAGTCAACATATTCGCAAACCCGCTGCAATTCGACGCCGTAAGCGCCAATATTCTGGATAGGCGAAGATCCTGCGCAACCAGGGATTAATGCCAGATTTTCCAGACCAGGCATCGCATGCTGTAGCGTGAACTGCACCAGTTGATGCCAGTTTTCGCCGGCGCCGACGTGCAAGCGCCAGGCATCCGGGGTTTCGCTCACCTCGATCCCCATAATTCGGTTGAGGATCACCATACCGGCATAGTCGTTCAGAAACAGGACGTTACTGCCTTCCCCAAGGATTAGCGTGGGTTCGCCAGCCGCGACAGCGGTTTGCCAGGCGCTTAATAACTGTTGTTCAGTTTCGGCGCGTACTATCGTATTGGCGGATCGCTCAATGCCAAAGGTATTCCAGGGTTTGAGGGAGTGGTTCATAGTGGCTTCCTGATGCAAAATCGGCGTTAGTTTACCGTATCTGGCGGGGGAAGGCTTGCCTGATTACAGAGGCAATAATATTGCGGGGCGCTAACGGTGGTGATGTGGTGTACCGGTCCGGGCAACAGAACCCGCAAGGTCCGTAGCCCCGGTAAGCGCAGCGCCACCGGGGGAGGCATACCCCACACAGCAAA
>NZ_JBEAHA010000032.1:0-6605 GCF_040061975.1 Klebsiella sp. GG_Kp146 | reverse complement strand
TATGCCTCTGCCGGTATTCGTCCGTAAGCTGCTGACTGAGATCGCCAGCAACCCGGAAAAATATAACGACCTGACCCAAACCCTTAACGACTCAGTGGAGTGCAAATGCCAAACCCGAACAACGAAAAAATAATTGATAACGCCGCCAATGATTCCGATGGGATCTACATCGACGAAAAAAACGGACATGAGCGACTGGCACACCAGTTTGCGGAATACCTGATTAACCAGGGCTTCATCTATCTGTCCCGGAAAAATGGCGCAGACCTGTACAGCACGTTGACAGGTAAATTCCATCCGTTCCACGCGGAGACTAACCTCTATCAGCAGTGGCTGCGAAAACAGTCAGAGCACAGACGTAGTGGTCACAATCCCCTGTTACACGATATTCTCCGCCAGCGGATTAAATATGCATCGGCGCGCGAGTTTATCCCCGGAGGCGCACGCCCTCTGGTATACGAGGCGGACGGTGTACCCGTTCTGAATACCTGGAAGCCATACGAACCACAGACAACCGCCGCAGCCGGTATTGATTTGTCACTCTGGACAGAATATCTGGAGCGCCTTTTCCCGGACGCTGACGAGCGGCACACCGTTGTGCAATGGCTGGCGCATATGTTCCAGTACCCGGAGGTTAAACCCTCATGGCACCTCATGCTGACGAGTGCGACCGGCACAGGGAAGGGATTCCTGTTCGATCAGGTTCTCTCACCTCTGCTATGCGGGCAGGCATCGTTACTCAGTTCGTATGACAAACTGACTGGTCAGTTCAGCACTGTGATCGCCAATAATTTGCTGGTGTTTCTGGACGATTGCCGCAGTAGCTCAAAATCGCTGCATACCCGGTTGAAATCCCTGCTGACAGAGCGCCGCCAGCAGATCGAGGAGAAGCAGGAGCAGGCCCGGATGGTCTCAACCTATACCCGGTTTATCCTCGCCAGCAACGAGCGACGCCCGATCCGCTTTTCACCGAACGAGCGCGAGCGCCGTTGGTTCGTCGTCCGGTTCATGGAGCATCGCCATAACCCAGAGGAGACCGGCGAATTTATCGGTCGATTAGCACAATGGTTAACGCAGGATGGCAGCCTCGATGCCATTTACTGGTGGTTGATGGCCTGTGACCTGACCGGATTCAACCCGCATCATTGCCGTGCGACTGAGACACTGGCGGAGATGCAGGAACAATCGCGATCCATGCTGGATATCGAGTTATCCGACTGGCTGGAGTCAAACCGGGTATTCAAAATGGAAACGGTACGCCTGCTGTTTGATGCACCGGCAGACCTGATTAAGCACAGGCTGGAGGAACTTGGATATCGACAAGCGCCAATCAATACCAATGGTGCTGGTGTTGACCGTTCCCGCTACTGGTTCCCGGCAGACTGGAAGCCCAAACAAGCGGCGCAGTGGCTGGAGGATGCAGCAGACGGTACGACAGAGCAATTCTGACAGGGAGCTATACGCTCCCTTTTTTGCATCCATCAGTCGAAAAATCCCAAATAATCCCACCCATACAGCAAATAATCCCACGATAATCCCAGCATGAAAATCAATAAAACACCTATAAATCAATACGTAAAGTGAATAATCCCAACAATCCCAATAATCCCACGACCTTATTTATATACAACGTAGTTACTGTGGCGCACGCCAGTAAGCAACAGGGGCAGCCGTAGGCAAAGCGTAGCGCCGTGTGCAAATCCTAAAGCGGCGGCTCTGTTCCTGGCTCAGGGACAAAGGCGGTGCTGGTGGAGGAATGCATATGCAACGCAGGATCGCTTAACAAGGTTCGTCTCCACCGGGCCAGCCATTAACTGCACACGAAAAAATATCTGTGTCATTTCTCATGACAAATTTGGCGACAGCAGGCACAGCAACGCCCATAGCGATCTACAGGACGCCGGTTTTCCCAGATTAAATGAGTGAATAATCCCTTTTAAAACAAAAAAATCCCCGCACATGGCGAGGATCTCAATACACCCGACCGTCTCAGGTCGGCACTCTGGATTGTGGAAGGTGGGTTAGCCCGTGATGCCGGTCTCTTTCAGACTCTTGCTCACTTTTGCAACCGTCGCACGGGAACAGCTCACCGTTCCCATGATGTCGGTGTATGACATGCCAGCATTCAGCAGTCTAGCGATCTTCTCGTTGCGCTGGGCGTCTTCCGGGCGGCCTTTAAACTTACCTGCCGCCTTTGCCTTGCTGATCCCCTGAGACTGACGGCGTTTACGGTCGGTGTAGTCCTTACGCGCAATGGCGGCGAGCATATCCAGCATCATCCCATTCAATGCTTCCAGCATACGGTTAGTAAACTCATCGCCGGACTGGATTAGCTGGTGGCTGGTCGGTAAGTCTAACGCGACAACCCTGATCCCCTTGTTGCTGATGGTCTGCCGCAATACCTGCCAGTCGTCCGCCTTTAAGCGGCTCAGCCGGTCTACCTGCTCCACCAGCAATACGTCACCCTTTTGTGCGATATCCAGCAACCGGAACAACTCGGGACGCTGCAATGACGCTCCCGACTCGTTCTCTGTGAAATAGGTGGCAATAGTCATACCCTTAGAATGAGCGAACTCATCAAGCTGCTCTCTGGCGCGTGATGCGTCCTGCTCTTTGGTGGAGGCTCTGAGGTAGGCATAAACACGTGATGTCATGGCGGTGTCCCTTAATAGTCTGTTTTTAATGGTTCAATAATAACAGTCTATTAATAGTGGTTCAATAAATGTTTTTCCCGGTCTGACTGGTTCAATAAACCAGTACCTCTTTAGGTATACCTAAAACAGACCGCATGACAGCCAGCATATCGAAAACCCACCGGCAGATATTTCTGGAAGATCCGGACAACTCTAATCTCAGCCAGCAAAACGCTAAGCACCTCAGACCATGCGCCAGCCGTACAATCACCGGCAGGATATTTGCAGCCAGCCGGTTTACATATGGTGGGGGTATCAGCGATCCAGCCGCAGGGGGCGGGGGTGTATCTGCCAAGCGACATGGGGGTCAGAATATGCAGTTAGAATATAGGGTCTCTTTAGTCGGTGATTTCAAGAAACCCAGACACCGCAAGGGATTGCAGGGATATAGAGAAAAGTTAGTATATAGGTAACACTCAACCTTTAGTTGAATATCTTCGGTAATGCGTATAGAATTATTTTACTGCAAGAGCATTCGCAGGGGGCTTCAACCAGTAATTGGCCTTCTGTGCCGGGCAGTCAGATGACTGGTCATCTGCCGGGTAGTTACGACAAGAGTCGGTTTCTGAACCCTATGTGCTAAGGAAATGCTGCGACTACCAACAAATTTCTAAGGGGCGCTTTTGAGCGCCCTATTTTTTTATACAACATGACCAACCAACACGCCGTGCGCCGTCCTTCGTGTGTACGCAGTCACAACGACATAGATCCAACCTGAATCAGTCTCAGGCGCCTCTCTTGGCTCAAGAACCACAATACCAACCGCAGACTTTAACACCGTAGGACGATGCCTACCGCCGGGATGATTAAACTCGCAATAGATAGGCGCGCCACGACGAATAATATCCCGGACAAAACGCGCCACATCATTAACGGTCGCATATCCCAATCGAACCAGTTCCTGCTCATGCTCAGCCCAGATATGGCGAACACCGAACCCACGGTTAGGGCCAGTATGCCGACCAACACGCAAGAAGATATCACCGGCGGGAATCACATCACCTTTGGAATTAATTTCAGGGACACGGCCATAGCAATCAAGGCCATCCGGGTGAGCTATAGCACTGTTAGGTGAACCGGCCACACCGTAATTGTTTGGAGCAGGCACAAAACGATCCTTATCGAGTGGAATCCGCACATTCTACCAGAGAAGAAACAAGCGGAAGGAGCGCGGGAAAAAAGAAGAACCAGGGCTTTTACAGAAGGCTTCGCCCCTCCTGACGAGCATCACAATACAGACGCTCAAATCAAGAGTGGCGAAACCCGACACAGCTTAAAGATCCCCACCGTTTCCGATAAGTCGCTCCCTCGTGCGCTCCTGTGTTCCCACCTTGACGTTTGCAGCCAGCCTTGCCGCTCTTTCTACTTTGGGGGCGCTAACTCTCAGCTTCCCTATGCTGGCACTGCTCGTTTTAGGTGGTTCGCTCCAAGCTGGATGATATGCACGAACTCCCCGTTTCATCCGACCGTTGCGCCTGCTGGGTAACTATTCTCACGATTCCAACCCCAGCGGACACGGCAAAAAGCCGCTAATGGCAACAGCCAATACGGTAAACAGAGGTGTGCGAGGTAGTATCGACAGAATCTCAGTTAAAAGATTCTTGATGTGGTTGCCTGACTGCGGCTACACTGGAAGGACGAATTTGGTGACACGTCTCGCACAAGACTGTTACCACGGTTCAGAAACTTGCCGGTTTACTGAACCTTCGAAAAACCACCTTGCCGGGTGGTTTTTTCGTTTCAGGGATAATGCACCTGGATCTGTGAACATGTCAAACTCCCCGGCGAGGAATCTCCAATTTCAATCCCTTAACGTTCAGGCCTTTACAGGAAACGTTAACCCCATCAATCGAAAATGACCCACCGCGAACATAAAGCAACCCGCTAACACACAACACCGCAGTAACAATGAGCACAACAGGGATGCCAACTTTCATTTCTCGCTCCAAAGCGCCGCAACACATGACTAAATCGTCCCATCACGACAATCCAGTATCTGGATCTTTTTATCTTCGTGCGGCTTGTCAGTTATCACGACTATGCCAAGAGCAAGGCTTCTTTTTCTTCGTGGGGGTTGTCAGAAAGAAAGTCAGTTTGCAGAAAACATTCGCTTCCAAAACCCCTTCTTCCTCTCCGTCTCAAGCTCCGCTTTCACTTTCTCCAGCTCCAAGGATGCTGCGTCACGCTCATTTTGCAACCCGGTCACCTGTTCCCGCAGCCGGTCGGTCTCCTGCTTATCCTCAAGCAATAATTGTTGCTTCTCGATTAGCTTCCTCAGCTCTACCAGCTCCCGCTGCATAGCCGATATTGCATCGTCATTATGTTTAGTTTGTGACCGTGTAACGGTGTTTACTTTTTCCTCGGGAAGGGATACAGATCCGTAGTGACGGATAAGCTCCGACACATCTACATATCGTTTACCTTGTTGCCGAGTAACACTCACCAACCCCTTATCAATATGGGAATAAAGCGTCTTCCTCGTGATACCAACTGCATCCGCAGCTTGTGTAAGGTTGAGTAGATTCTGGCTCTGTTTACTCACTGTATACCCGCCATAAAATTGATGTGTTTACTCTGGTTAGTATACACAAAAAAAATCCATAAAGTTAATGATAATCATTCCCAAATAAAAAATTTCATGATAAAATAGAATCTGACCAATAGACCACACAAGACAGGAGAAATATTGACCTTAACGCCCACGCTGCCAACGTTTGCAGCCCCGACCGATACGGAACGCTCCACCCTCGCCGCGATCCTGAATGATACTGGCCTCCGCGCCACAGCCCCCCGGATTAACGTCTTACATTACCTGAACGCAACCGACACTCCTGTAACCGCTGAGATGATCAGCCGCTTCGTTGACCTCCCGTTATCGACTGCGTACAGAACGCTCACGGCGCTGGAATTCACCCACCTCGCAGGGGTCACTTTCGGACGCGGGGACGTTACTCGCTGGTTCAGGTTTACACCGGATACTCCCCAGCATTGCCCGGCGTGCGGACAGAGTTTTTACGGCGAATACGCCTGACCATCTGAGACACAAACACCGAAAAGATGACCGCATGAACGGTCACACCAAATGACGCCCACAGAGAGCGCTAGCGGCCTGTTACGGCCTTTATTCACCGATTAAGGAGACAACTATGACTACAAAAAGACAGGCTCAGAGAGCCGCTGAGAGCGATTTACAGGCATTCCTGAACGAAGCCGCCGACCGGTTCAAACCCGACGCCGCCGTATTAGCCGCGCGTATAGATACCGCCGTCCAACGGTACACAGCTACAAGTACCACACAGCGTTTCAACGCCGCCGCGCCGCTGGCAATCCAGCAACTCCAGGAGAGGATATTGGAAGGGTGGAGGTACGATATCGGCATCCCTCAATCCGTTTATGTTGCCGGTACGGGGAATATGAGTATCACGCTTCGCAAACCGGCGGAGCTGGTGGAGCGGGAGATCGCCGACCTGAAACGACAGGTGGAAGAGGGCTATCACAACGAACTCGCCGCCGCAATGGAGCGTGAGGTAGACAAACTGGTTCAGGACGCCGCTAACGAGGCACAGCGCCGAGCAGAGGAAGCCGCCGCCGCAGAGCGTGATGCTATGCGCCAACGCCTCCGCGATATGCTCCTGACAGGGGCCACTGTATGACCGCCACTAAAAAGGGGCCACCATGCCCCGCTTACATCGACCCGGATGCACTGGAACGAGCTATTGCCGCCGCTCGCAAAATCAAAGATGCCAACCCGGACAAGTACAAATCGCTGCCCGTCCAGCCGGAGGTTAAACAATGAAAATTTATGACATCACAGTGACAGGAACTACCGCCGACTGGCTGACCGCCACGCGCGGGAATATGCCTCTGCCGGTATTCGTCCGTAAGCTGCTGACTGAGATCGCCAGCAACCCG
>NZ_JBEAHA010000031.1:0-18025 GCF_040061975.1 Klebsiella sp. GG_Kp146 | reverse complement strand
TCTCAGCGATTTTGAGGCCGTCAGCACCGGCAGTTTCAGCAACAATGGTGAATAATTTAACGACAGGTCGTAAGAACGTAGGCCGGGTCAGGCGCAGCCGCCACCCGGCAAAAAAACGGCGCAAGAGGGTTGCCTGGAAGGTAATCAATGCTTGCCCGGCGGCGTTACGCTTGCCGGGCGTTCTGAGATGCAACCCCTTGATATAAAGAGGTTAGCGGCGATTGCCCATAATACGCAGCAGCATCAGGAACAGGTTGATGAAATCCAGATACAGCGTTAAGGCGCCGAGGATCGAGTATTTACGCAGCGTGGCGCTGTCGCGGATATCAATCTGCTCGCCGATATTTTTCAGCTTCTGGGTGTCGTAGGCGGTCAAGCCGACAAACAGCACCACCCCAATGTAGGTCACGGCCCACATCAGCGCCTCGCTCTTCAGCCACAGGTTAACCAGCGACGCCAACACGATGCCAATCAGCCCCATAAACAGCATGCTGCCGAAGCCGCTCAGGTCGCGTTTAGTGGTGTAGCCGTAAAGGCTCATCGCCCCGAACATCCCGCCAGTGACCACAAAGGTGCTGGCGATGGAGGAGTAGGTATAAGCGATAAAAATGCTCGACAGCGTCAGCCCGGTGAGCGCCGAATAGAGCATAAACAGGGTGGTCGCCATCCCGGCGCTCAGCCGCTGTACCATCCCCGACAGCACAAACACCAGCGCCAGCTGGGCGATGATCAGCCCGAAGAAGGTGATTTTGCTCGAAAAGACGAACATCATCACCGCCGGGGTGTTAGCCGCAAACCACGCGATAAACGCCGTCAGCAGCAGGCCAACCGTCATCCAGCCGTACACCTGCGCCATATAAGTCTGCAGGCCGCTGCGGCCCTGCACTATTGAATCGGAACGCGGATATCTGTCCATGACTCTCTCCTGATTAACAAAGTTTCACTCTGTAAGCGTATCACACTACCAGCGCTCTGCCGCCTGGCGATCGCTGTCGCGGGCGTCGACCCAGCGCTCGCCCTCCGGCGTCGCCTCGCGTTTCCAGAACGGCGCGCGGGTTTTCAGGTAGTCCATCATAAACTCGCCGGCGGCGAAGGCGCTGCCGCGGTGGGCGCTGGTGACGCCGACAAACACAATCTCTTCCCCCGGCCACATTTCGCCGATGCGATGGATAATGGTCACCCGGCCCAGCGGCCAGCGCTCGCGCGCCTGGTCGACGATCTCCGCCAGCGATTTCTCGGTCATCCCCGGATAGTGCTCGAGGGTCAGCGCTTTCACGCTGTCGCCGAGGTTGTGATTGCGCACTTTGCCGGTGAAGGTGACCACCGCGCCGTCTTCATCGCGTTCGGCCAGCCAGGGATACTCCTCGCCGACGCTAAAGCGCGCCGGGCTAACGACGATACGAGTTTGCGTCATGTCAGCCTCCGGTAACCGGCGGGAAGAACGCCACTTCATCCCCGCTGGCGACAGGATGGTCAAAGGCGGTCAGCGTCTGGTTAACCGCCGCCAGCAGTTTGCCCTCCTCCAGGGCCAGCGCCCAGCGATCGCCGCGAGCGGCAAGCTGCTGACGCACAGCCTCAACGGTGGCCAGGTCGCTGGCGTCGAGAGTCAGCGAATCAGTACCCACCAGCTCGCGCACCTGGGCAAAAAACAGAACCTTAATCATGGCGTTCGTCCACCTTAAAATCGCCGGACTTGCCGCCGCTTTTCGCCAGCAGACGCACCGGGCCAATCACCATATCCTTCTGCACCGCTTTGCACATATCGTAAATGGTCAGCGCGGCAACCGAGGCGGCGGTAAGGGCTTCCATCTCGACGCCGGTTTTGCCGGTCAGGCGGCAGAGCGATTCGATGCGCACCCGGTTATGTTCCGGCTGCGCCTGCAGATTGACTTCCACTTTGCTGAGCATCAGCGGATGGCACAGCGGGATCAGCTCCCAGGTGCGCTTGGCCGCCTGGATCCCGGCGATACGCGCGGTGGCGAAAACGTCGCCTTTATGGTGGCTGCCGTCGATAATCATCGCCAGGGTCGTCGCCTGCATCTCGACATAAGCCTCGGCGCGCGCTTCGCGCACCGTTTCCGCTTTGCCGGAGACATCCACCATATGGGCTTCGCCCGCGGCGTTAATATGGGTCAGTTGTGACATAAATTATTTCTTCAGGTGAGGAATAAAATTACAAGGACGGGTGCGGGCATCCAGCTGCGGGGCAATAATGTTGTCCCACGCGGTGCGGCAGGCTTTCGTCGAGCCCGGCATGGCGAAGATCAGCGTGTGGTTGGCGACGCCGGCCACCGCCCGGGACTGCAGCGTCGAGGTACCGATCTCTTCGAACGACAGCATGCGGAACACTTCGCCAAAACCTTCCACCTCACGGTCAAACAGCGGCAGCAGCGCTTCCGGCGCCTGGTCCCCTTCGGTGAACCCGGTCCCGCCGGTGATCAACACCACCTGCACCTCATCGCTGGCGATCCACACCGATACCTGGGCGCGGATGGCGTAGCGGTTCTCTTTGACTATCGCCTTATCGACGACATGGTGCCCCGCCTCCTGCGCCGCCTCACGCAGCCAGTGGCCGGAAGTGTCGTCCTCTTCGCCGCGACGACTGGAAACGGTAAGAATAGCAATACGGGTTGGAATAAACTCAGCGCTAGCCTGGCTCATCTGAATGCTCCTTTCGAATACGATTATCCGCCAATATAGGACAGGTTCTGCGTAATGCCGGTGTTGCCCTGATGCAGGAAATGGGTCTGCTTTTTGTGGGTTAAGGCTTCGGCGATCCGCGCTTCCAGCGCCGCCTGCTGCCGATCATCGGCCATCAGGTCGCGCAGGTCGACGCCGCCTTCGCCAAACAGGCACAGGTGCAGTTTGCCGACGGAGGAGACGCGCAGACGGTTGCAGGTGGCGCAGAAGTCTTTTTCGTACGGCATGATGAGGCCGATCTCGCCGGCGTAGTCCGGATGACAAAAGACCTGCGCCGGACCATCGCTGCGCTGGCGGATCTGGTGGATCCAGCCGCGTCGCAGCAGCTCGTCGCGCAGCACCATGCCGGAGAGATGGTGACGGCGGAACAGGTCGCTGCCCTCGCCGGTTTCCATCAGCTCAATAAACCGCAGCTGAATTCGACGCGGCTGGATCCACGCGAGGAAGGTATCAAGCTGGTGATGGTTAACATCGCGCATCAGCACGGTATTCACCTTCACCTTGTCAAAGCCCGCGGCGAAAGCGGCGTCAATCCCGTCCATCACCTGGTGGAATTTGTCCTGGCCCGTGATGGCATGGAACTGGCGGGCGTCGAGGCTATCGACGCTGACGTTGATCGCCGTCAGCCCGGCATCGCGCCAGCGTTCGACATCGCGCGCCAGGCGGTAACCGTTGGTGGTGACGGCAATCTGACGGATCGCCGGGTTTTCACGCACGGCGGCGATGATCTCGGTGAAGTCACGGCGCAGGGAGGGTTCCCCACCGGTGAGGCGAACTTTTTCAGTGCCCAGCGCGGAGAAAGCGCGCGTAACCCGGCGCACTTCGTCTACGCTGAGAAAGCCGTTGTTATTGACGGCGCCGGGCTTGTAACCATCCGGCAGGCAGTAGGTGCAACGGAAATTGCACACATCGGTAATCGACAGACGCAGGTAATAAAACTTACGCGCGAATGCATCGGTAAGCTGTGAGGCCATATACACCTTTCCAAATACGGGAGACGCGGTCATTTCTTCCCACGCCCTGGCGACAACCGGCGGCGTCGCGGCCAAACCGCCATATCTTTTGACACAGGCGAAGAGGCTAGAGTGTTAACAGGTTATGCCGATAGTAGCGCGTTCCAGGCGGTTTCGCCATTTGCGATTTCGCTATATATTCTTGTATATATCGCTACCTTCGTGCATTTTCGTTACAGAATAGCCATAAATCATCTTTTTGCCTTGATATCGGTCAGTTTGTCGGGCTCCTCCCATCGTCTTTTAGGGGTAGATCGGGTAGTGTGTGGCCGTTTATGTGAAATAAGGAATTTCTATGCGCAATCGTACATTCGCTGACCTGGATCGGGTGGTGGCGCTCGGCGGCGGGCATGGTCTGGGTCGGGTGATGTCCTCCCTCTCCTCGCTGGGCTCACGGCTGACCGGCATTGTGACCACCACCGACAACGGGGGATCCACCGGGCGGATCCGCCGCTCGGAAGGCGGCATTGCCTGGGGCGATATGCGCAACTGCATCAATCAGTTAATCGCCGAGCCGAGCGTGGCGTCGGCGATGTTTGAGTACCGTTTTAGCGGCAATGGCGAGCTTTCCGGCCATAACCTGGGAAATCTGATGTTAAAGGCGCTGGATCACCTCAGCGTGCGGCCGTTAGAAGCGATCAATTTGATCAGAAACCTGCTCAAAGTGGACGCTTTTCTTATTCCGATGTCGGAACAACCGGTGGATTTGATGGCGCTCGATGATGAAGGCCATGAAGTATACGGTGAAGTGAATATCGATCAGCTGGATAGTGTGCCGCAGGAGCTGATGCTCACCCCGCCGGTACCGGCCACCCGCGAGGCGGTAGAGGCCATCGCCGAAGCCGATCTGATCCTCATCGGCCCGGGCAGTTTCTATACCAGCCTGCTGCCGATCCTGCTGCTTGACGAGATGGCCCAGGCGCTGCGCCGCACTCCGGCGCCGATGGTGTTTATTGATAACCTCGGCAAAGAGCACAGCCCGGCCGCGAGGCTGTCGCTGGCGGAGCGCATCGCGATTATGGAGCGCTACGTGGGCAAGCGGGTGGTGGATGCAGTCATCGCCGGCCCAAAAGCCGATATCAGCGGCATCGACGACTGGCTGGTGATCCAGACGCCGCTGGAAGCCAGCGACGTTCCCTATCGCCATGACCGGGCGCTGCTTCGCGGGGCGCTGGAGAAAGCGCTCCAGCTGCCGGGCTGAACCTGCGCGCCGAAGGCTCGGCTTTCGGCGCACCTTAAAATCTTAAGGTTGTCTTAAAACAGAGCTGGCACTATACCCTTATCTCTTCCTGTGGGTATGTACTATGTCGTTATTGCCTCTGCGTCGGCCGATCGTCAGCCGCACGACTTATCTGATTATTTTCGCGGTCTATATCGGGCTTTTTCTTAACCTCGCCTTCTACCGCCAGGCGTATACGCTGCTGCCGGTGAACAACCTGCACACCGCGCTGGTGTTTCTGAGTATGCCGCTGGTGGCATTCAGCGTGATGAATATCCTCACCACCCTCGCCTCGTTTCTCAAGCTTGACCGGCTGGTGATTAGCCTTTTTATTCTGCTCAGCGCATCGGCGCAGTACTTCATCTGGAGCTTCGGCGTGGTGATCGACCGCAGCATGATCACCAACATCCTCGACACCACCCCAGCGGAGAGCTTTGCCCTGCTCTCCGGCGAAATGATCGTTGTCCTTGGCCTCTCCGGGGTGCTGGCGGTGCTGGTCGCCTGGTGGGTTAAAATTCGTAAACCGGCCACGCTATGGCGCGGCGTGGCCTGGCGCCTGGTGAATATGGTGGCCTCCGCGCTGCTGATCGTCCTGATTGCCGTCCTCTTTTATAAAGACTATGCCTCGCTGTTTCGCAACAACAAGGAGCTGGTGAAATCCCTGAGCCCCTCCAACAGCATTGTGGCGGTGAACTCCTGGTATGCGCACCATCGCATGGACAACCTGCCGCTGGTGAAGATTGGCGAAGATGCCAAACAGAAACCGGTGATGCATAACGGTCCCCGTAAGAACCTGACGATTGTGGTGCTGGGCGAAACTTCCCGGGCGGACAACTTCTCGCTGGGCGGATATCCGCGCGACACCAACCCGCTGATGCAACAGGACGGGGTGATCTACTTCCCGCACACCACCTCCTGCGGAACCGCCACGGCGGTCTCGGTGCCGTGCATGTTCTCCAATATGCCGCGCGCGCACTATGACGAAGAGCTGGCCCATCATCAGGAAGGGGTGCTGGATATTCTGCAGCGCGCCGGCATTCAGGTGCTGTGGAACGACAACGATGGCGGCTGCAAGGGGGCCTGC
Organism: Klebsiella sp. GG_Kp146; assembly: GCF_040061975.1. NCBI lineage: Bacteria > Pseudomonadati > Pseudomonadota > Gammaproteobacteria > Enterobacterales > Enterobacteriaceae > Klebsiella > Klebsiella sp. GG_Kp146. The sequence goes on along the minus strand of NZ_JBEAHA010000031.1, from coordinate 12,009 downwards.
GATCGGGTACCGCACCAGAACGTGACCGATCTGAAGCTAACCGGGCAGTGCATCGACGGCGAGTGCTACGATGACGTGCTGTTCCATCATCTCGACAGCTATATCGATAACCTGCAACAGGATGGCATTATTGTGCTGCATACCATCGGCAGCCATGGGCCGACGTACTACAATCGCTATCCGGCTGAATTCAAAAAATTCACCCCAACCTGCGACACCAATGAGATCCAGGGCTGTACCCGGGAGCAGTTGACCAACACGTATGACAACACCATCCTGTACGTCGACCACGTGGTGGATAAAGCGATAAAACTCCTGCAGGCGAAACAGGACAAATTCACTACCAGCCTGGTGTATCTTTCCGACCACGGCGAGTCGTTAGGGGAAGATGGGGTCTATTTGCATGGTCTGCCGTACTCTATCGCGCCGGATACGCAGAAACACGTGCCGATGGTGATGTGGCTCTCTGCCGACTACCAGCAACGCTACGGCATTTCCGCGCAGTGTCTGCAGCAGCGAGCGAAAAAAGAGAATTACTCGCAGGATAATCTGTTCTCCACCCTGCTCGGCCTGCTCGGCGTCAGCACCCACGAGTACCAGGCGGCAGATGATATTTTAACGCCATGTAGAGAGGCTGGTTGATGAAAATCTTAGTCATTGAAGACGATGCGCTGCTGTTGCAGGGGTTAATCCTGGCGATGCAAAGTGAAGGATACGTGTGCGACGGCGTCTCCACAGCGCACGAAGCGGCGCTGTCGCTGGCCAGCAATCACTATAGCCTGATCGTGCTCGATCTTGGCCTGCCGGACGAAGACGGCCTGCATTTTCTCGCCCGCATGCGACGGGAGAAAATGACCCAGCCGGTGTTGATCCTCACCGCCCGCGATACCCTTGAGGATCGCATTAGCGGTCTCGACACCGGCGCGGATGACTATCTGGTGAAACCCTTTGCCCTGGAAGAGCTGAACGCGCGCATTCGCGCACTGCTCCGTCGGCATAATAATCAGGGCGATAACGAAATCAGCGTCGGCGACCTGCGCCTCAACGTCACCCGTCGCCAGGTGTGGCTCGGTGAGACGGCGCTGGATCTGACGCCGAAGGAGTATGCCCTGCTATCGCGACTGATGATGAAAGCCGGCAGCCCGGTACATCGCGAGATCCTCTACAACGATATCTACAGCTGGGACAATGAGCCAGCGACCAATACCCTGGAAGTGCATATCCACAACCTGCGCGATAAGATTGGCAAATCGCGGATCCGCACCGTCAGGGGCTTCGGCTATATGCTGGCTAACCACAACGAGACGGAATAGACCATGGCTCTGTTTGCAACCGAAAACTGGACCATGCGCCACCGGCTGCTGTTGACCATCGGCGCCATTCTGGTGGTCTGTCAGCTGATCAGCGTCTTCTGGCTATGGCATGAGAGCAAAGAGCAGATCCAGTTGCTGGTGGCCAGCGCCATCGAAGGGCACAACAATCAGAAGCATGTGGAGCATGAGGTAAGGGAAGCGGTCGCCAGCCTGCTGGTGCCGAGCCTGTTGATCGTGGGTCTGGCGCTGTACATCAGCATGCTGGCGGTACGCAAAATCACCCGCCCGCTTTCACGTCTGCAAAGCGAGCTGGAGAGTCGCACGCCGGACAACCTCACCCCCATCGTGCTCAGCGAATCGGTACCCGAGGTGACGGCGGTGACCACCGCCCTGAATCAGCTGGTTTCCCGCCTCAATCTGACCCTTGACCGCGAACGGCTGTTTACCGCCGACGTGGCGCACGAGCTGCGCACCCCGCTGGCCGGGCTGCGGCTGCACCTTGAGCTGCTGGCGAAAGTGCATGGCATGGGCGTCGACCCGCTGATCCAGCGCCTCGACCAGATGACCACCAGCATTTCGCAGCTGCTGCAGCTGGCGCGCGTCGGTCAGTCCTTTTCCGCCGGCAGCTATCAGCAGGTGCTGCTGCTGGATGACGTGGTCAAACCGCTGCAGGATGAGCTGGAGACCATGCTGGCCGAGCGCCAGCAACGGCTGCTGCTGACGGATGTCGAAAGCGAGGCCGTCGTCTCTGGCGACGCGACGCTCATCCGCGTCATTCTGCGCAATCTGGTGGAGAATGCCCATCGCTACAGCCCGCAAGGGTCGACGATCCGCGTGTCGGTGAAAGCGGGTCTGATGCCGGTGATGGCAGTGGAAGATGAAGGACCGGGAATTGATGAGGCGAAAAGCGGCGAACTCAGTAAGGCCTTTGTACGTATGGACAGTCGCTACGGCGGCATAGGGCTCGGACTGAGCATCGTCACGCGCATCGCTCAGCTGCATGACGCCCAGTTCTTTTTGCATAACCGCCAGCCGGGGCCAGGGGTCCGCGCGTGGGTGTTATTCCCGCGGCGTGCGGGTCAGAACGTCAGCACCCACTGATGGAAGAAGGCAACAATAATGACCAGGGCGGTGGCGACCGCCAGATATTCACGGAAGTTGATTTTTTGCATGGGCGCTATCCTCATCAGGTTGAGGATAGTGTCGCCTGGCGAGATTAAGCAAACATTAAGAAGGCCGCTTTGCGGCCTTTTTTCTTCTCCGCCGTGGGTTATCTGGCTGCGGAACGGTCAGCGCAGCGCCGTACCTTCACTGCGCCCTCGCCTATCCCCGTCCGGCGGTATGCGCCAACACTCAGGAGGCGGCGATAAACAGTTCGCGCAGCTGATGCAGCTGGTCGCGAATTTGCGCCGCCTCTTCGAACTCGAGGTTCTGCGCGTGCTGCATCATCTGCCCTTCCAGCTCGTGGATTTTCTGCTGCAGCGCTTTTGGCGTCATATCCACGCCGCTGAGCCCGGCAGGCTCGACGGCCTTCGCTTTACCGCGCCCTTTGGCTTTGGTTTTCGCCAGGCTCTGGCCCAGCTGCAGGATATCCACCACTTTCTTGTTCAGCCCCTGCGGCACAATGCCATGCTCTTCGTTGTAGCGCTGCTGTTTCTCCCGTCGCCGCTCCGTCTCGCCGATGGCTTTCGCCATCGAGGGAGTGATCTTATCGCCGTACAGAATAGCCTTGCCGTTGACGTTGCGCGCCGCGCGGCCGATGGTCTGGATCAGCGAGCGTTCGGAGCGCAGGAAGCCCTCTTTGTCCGCATCGAGGATCGCCACCAGCGACACCTCCGGCATATCCAGCCCCTCACGCAGCAGGTTGATCCCCACCAGCACGTCAAACTCGCCAAGACGCAGGTCGCGGATAATCTCCATACGTTCGACGGTGTCGATATCCGAGTGCAGATAGCGCACTCGCTCGCCGTGCTCCTCAAGGTACTCGGTTAAGTCTTCCGCCATCCGCTTGGTGAGGGTGGTGACCAGCACGCGCTCGTTGATGGCCGTGCGCAGGCGGATCTCCGACAGCAGGTCGTCGACCTGGGTGGCCACCGGCCGCACTTCGATGATCGGGTCCAGCAGACCGGTCGGCCGCACCACCTGATCCACCACCTCGCCGCCGGATTTATCCAGCTCATAGGCGCCGGGGGTCGCCGACACGTAGATGGTTTGCGGCGCCAGCGCTTCGAATTCTTCAAACTTCATCGGCCGGTTATCCAGCGCCGACGGCAGGCGGAAGCCGTACTCCACCAGCGTCTCTTTGCGCGCCCGGTCGCCGCGGTACATGCCGCCGATCTGCGGCACCGTGACGTGGGATTCGTCGATCACCAGCAGGCCGTCTGCCGGCAGGTAGTCGAACAGGGTGGGCGGCGGCTCGCCGGGCCCGCGCCCGGAGAGGAAGCGCGAGTAGTTTTCAATGCCCGAGCAGTAGCCCAGCTCGTTCATCATTTCGAGGTCGAACTGGGTGCGCTGGGTTAAGCGCTGCTCTTCCAGCAGCTTGTTGTTGGCCAGCAGCACCTTGCGCCGCTCCGCCAGCTCCAGCTTAATCTCTTCCATCGCCTGGACGATGCGTTCCCGCGGCGTCACGTAGTGCGTCTTGGGATAAATGGTGTAGCGCGGCACCGTCGATTCCACATGGCCGGTAAGCGGGTCGAACAGCGACAGGCGCTCAACCTCTTCGTCAAACAGCTCAATGCGCAGGGCGATATCGTCGGATTCCGCCGGGAAGACGTCGATCACCTCGCCGCGCACGCGGAAGGTGCCGCGCTGGAAGGCCTGATCGTTGCGGGTATACTGCAGCTCGGCCAGGCGGCGCAGGATCGCCCGCTGGTCAATCAGCATCCCCACCGTCAAATGCAACATCATTTTCAGATACAGGTCCGGGTCGCCGAGGCCGTAGATAGCCGAGACCGAGGCCACCACCACCACATCGCGCCGCTCGAGCAGTGCTTTAGTGGCCGACAGGCGCATCTGCTCGATATGTTCGTTTACCGAGGCGTCCTTCTCAATGAAGGTATCTGAGCTGGGGACGTAGGCTTCCGGCTGGTAGTAATCGTAGTAGGAGACGAAATACTCGACGGCATTCTCGGGGAAAAATTCTTTCATCTCGCCGTAGAGCTGGGCCGCCAGGGTTTTGTTTGGCGCCAACACCATCGTCGGCCGCTGCAGATCGGCAATCACATTGGCGATGGTAAAGGTTTTACCGGAGCCGGTGACCCCCAGCAGCGTTTGATGCGCGAGCCCATCCTCCAGCCCCTCTTCCAGGCGGCGGATGGCTTCCGGTTGGTCTCCGGAGGGGCGAAAGGCGGAATGCAGAACAAACGATTTACTCATCAATCAGAACCTGAAAAAGATTTAGCGGCCGGTGTTTAATTCTACCCCTCGGGCCGTTTTTTGCCAATAAAATATACTGGATATTTAAACAGTGCGTGATTATGATAGCGCCACGATTTGGCCTTTTTTGCCGGCAACCAGGGGATAAAACGCGCGCCGGGCGGAATAATCCTCCGGCCGGCAGGGTTATCCCCAGAAATTTTTACCTTTTAACATTTGTCAAGCGGACGGGTGAAAGTTTTATGGCAGCAGATGACGCTTTTCTTACACCCATTGATTTTATCTAACAAGCTGATATTTAATACTTTTAAAGAAAAGACGCCTTTCGCGCCAATTCAGCCGCAAGCCGCGTACGCTCTAGCTTACCGCAGGTTTTCTAACTCTAATACACAAGGTTATCCACAGGAATAGTGGATAACTGTCTGCAGCCCAAGACCGCCGCCGCCCGGCGCAAATCGTCTGGCGGCCTAAACCGCGCGGCGAAAAATTTTTATCGAACTATTTTTGATAACTATCCGCTTAAAGCCGCTCGATTTTTGCTGCTTTTTGCACCACCCTTTAGCGTCGGGCACCGGAAAAGTGCAGCCCCGGCGCTGGCTGTGCCTGATGGTATCGGCGTTTAGCGTTTTTTTCCGAGCGTTCTTTTTCCTGGCAAGAGTTTTGCAGCATCTTTCTGTCGCCCTGACGCCAGGATAAGGAGAAAACGTCCATGTTGAATTTACAGGCAGTAAATCACTTTTACGGCAACCAGCATTCGCTGTGGAATGTCGATCTTGAACTACGCCCGGGGGAGTGCATTGGCGTACTGGGACGCGAGGGCATGGGAAAAACCACCCTGGTTAACTGCATTGCCGGGCACCTGCCGGTGGCCAGCGGCCGGATGACCTGGCATGACATTGGCGCCCCGCCGCAGGATCTCACCCCCCTGTCGGCCCAGTCGCGCAGCGCCATCGGTATCGGCTATGTGCCGCAGGATAAACGCATCTTCTCCCAGCTCAGCGTGGAAGAGAATCTACATATTGCCCTCGCGGCCGGGAAACCCGGGGCTAACGCCAGCGGCGGCGAAATCTATGAACATTTTCCCGAACTCTATGCCCTACGGCAGCGCAAAGGCGCCTCGCTGAGCGACGACGATCAGTACCAGCTGGCGCTGGCCAGGGCGCTGATTGTCCAGCCGCGGCTGCTGATCCTTGATGAACCCTCGCGCGGCAGAGGGCCGCGCTGTCTGCAAAAGCTGGCGGATCTGCTGCTGCGGTTGAATCGCGATATCGGCCTGACGGTGCTGCTCGCCGAGCAGCACCTGCCCTTTATCCGCCGGGTGGCGGATCGTTTCTGTGTTTTGCACCGGGGCCGTAACGTCGCCGAAGGCGATATTATGGCGCTGGATGAACCGCTGCTGGCGCAGTGGATGACGCCGGATCCAGCGCCCTGAGGTCCAGATACTGGCCGAGATCGTCGCGCTGCGCGATATCGGCAAGCCACGGTATTTCACCGAGGAACGGCGCGGCCAGCCGGTTTTTCAGGGTCGCCAGATACTCGGCGTGGCGCTTGCCCGGCGGCAGCACGTCATTGGCGATCCACCCCGCGAGCGGCAGCCCCGCCTGGCGTACCGCCTGGGCGGTAAGTATCGCGTGGTTGATGCAGCCGAGCTTGACGCCCACCACCAGAATCACCGGCAGCTGCTCCACCTGCGCCCAGTCGGCGAAGGTCAGGGTTTCCGAAAGCGGCGTAAACCAGCCGCCGGCCCCTTCCACCAGCACCCAGTCGGCGAGGCGTTCTAACTCGCGCAGCCCGCTGGAGAGCTTCGCCGAGGCGATCGGCCGTCCTTCGTCGGCGCTGATGATATGCGGTGAGGTCGGCTCGGCGAAGGTATACGGGTTAACCTGCTCATAGCGCAGCGCGACCCGGCTATGACGCTGCAGCGCCAGCGCGTCTTCATTACGCAGCCCGGCGGCGGTAAGCTCGCTGCCGGAAGCCACCGGCTTGTAGCCGGCGGTGTGAAAACCCAGCTGATTCGCCGCCTGCAGCAGGGCGCTGCTGGCGATGGTTTTCCCGACTTCAGTGTCGGTCCCGGTGACAAAAAAACGTTTAGTCACGCTCAATGACTCCTGTAAAAAGAGAATACGTCAGCGGGCAGACGCCCTGCCGCTGCGGCCAGGCCAGCTGTAGCTCGCGCAGTTTGCCGCGGCTAAGCGGGGCCGATGCCCGCCCCTGGTGCAAATGGGTGGCGCCGATGCCCTTCAGCGATCGCATGGCGCTCAGCGCATCGACGAACGGCAGGCTAATCTGATGCACCTCGCCGGACGCCCGCAGGCCGCTCAGCGCCTCGCGCACCGCCGCTTCGCTGAGAAAACGGTTGGCATGCGGCCGGTCGTCGATGGCCTGCCACGCCTGATTGAGCTCAGGCAGCGAGTCGGCCAGCAGCGTGCTAAACGCCACGCTGCCGCCGGGACGCACCACCCGGTACAGCTCGCCAAGGGCTGCGCGCAGATCGTCGCACCACTGCACCGCCAGATTGCTCCACGCCAGATCGACGCAGGCATCGGGCAGCGGCAGCGCCTCAATGTCGCCCAGCAGGTAATGCTGGGCGGCGTCGTTACGCTGCGCCTGGGCCAGCATCCCGGGGGAGAGATCCAGCGCGGTCACCACGCTGCCCGCCTCACGCCAGCGGCGGCTCATGCTGCCTGGGCCGCAGCCGGCATCCAGCACCCGGGGAAAATCGCGACGCGCCAGCTGGCGCAGCAGCAGTTCCGCGCTGCGCCGCTGCAGTTCATCATGTTGCGAATAGCCGCTGGCCGCCCGGCCAAACGCCGCGGCGACCGCCTGCTTATTCACCGTGGCCATGCAGCACCTCCAGTAAACGGTTAATGTCCTCAGCCTGATGGGCGGCGGTCAGGGTCAGGCGCAGACGAGCGCTGCCGACCGGCACCGTCGGTGGACGGATCGCCGTTGCCCAGCAGCCCGCGTCGTGCAGACGGCTGGCCAGGCTCAGCGCCCGCCCGTTATCGCCGACGATCAGCGGCTGGATCGCGCTGACGGAGTCGGTCAAACCCAGCGACGTCTCGCCCATCCCCGCGCGGAACTGACGGATACGGGCGGCCAGGGTGTCGCGGCGGCGCTGGCCTTCATCACTGCGAATCACCCGCAGCGCGGCGCTCAGCGCCACCGCCTGGGCGGGCGGCATCGCGGTGCTGTAGATCAGATGACGGGCAAACTGCAGCAGATAATCGGCCATCGCTTCATCGCACAGCACCGCCGCGCCGCTGACGCCGAACGCCTTGCCGAAGGTAACCACCAGCAGCTCAGGGCGTACCGCCTGCGCGGCGCAGCTGCCGCGTCCTTCGTCGCCGACCACGCCGACGCCGTGGGCATCATCCACCAGCAATAGCGCCCCGGCGGCCTGCGCCGCGGCGTGAATGGCCGCCAGCGGCGCGCTGTCGCCGTCCATACTGAAAATGCCTTCGGTGACCGCCAACTGTTCGCCCGCCAGCGGCTTAGCCAGCAGTTGAGCGAGCTGTTGCGGATCGTTGTGGCCGAAACGGCGTAGCTGCGCCGGGCTCAGACTGGCCGCCTCCAGCAGGGAGGCGTGGCTCAGGCGGTCGGCCACAATCCGATCCTCTTTATCCGCCAGGGCGGCGATCAGCGCCTGATTGGCGGCAAAGCCGGAGATAAACAGCAATGCGCGCGGGTAGCCCAGCCAGTCGGCAAGTTCCTCTTCCAGCGCGCGGTGGGCCTCGCTATAGCCGCTTACGTGTCCCGAGCCGCCGGAACCGACGCCATAACGTTCCGCCCCCTGCTGCCAGGCGGCGATAATCGCCGGATGCTGGCTCAGGCCGAGATAGTCATTACTGGAGAAGTTAAGCCAGCGCTCCCCTTCCCGCTCCAGCCAGCGCCCGGCGCCGTGCGTCACCGGCAGGCGGCGGCGAAGGGCATCCGCCGCCCGTCGCTCGTCCAGCGCCCGATCGATTCGCTGCTGCCAGGTCATAGCGCCGCCGCGTTGTAATATTCCTCAGTGTCCGGGGTGAGTAAGGCCTGCTCCAGACGCTGCTGCTGCTCATTGTCGCCTTCCAGCACCGCCGTCTGCTGCGGGTTTATCCCCAGCTTGCGGAACAGCTGTAGATCGTTGTCCTCTTCCGGGTTCGGCGTGGTCAGCAGCTTGCAGCCGTAGAAAATGGAGTTCGCCCCGGCCATAAAGCACATCGCCTGGGTCTGCTCGTTCATCTGCTCGCGGCCGGCGGAGAGACGCACGTAAGAAGTGGGCATCATGATGCGCGCGATGGCGATAGTGCGAATAAAATCGAAAGCGTCGACGTCGTCGTTATCCGCCAGCGGCGTACCTTTGACTTTTACCAGCATGTTGATGGGCACGCTTTCCGGCGGCGTGGGCAGGTTGGCCAACTGCAGCAGCAGGCCAGCGCGGTCTTTCACGGTCTCCCCCAGCCCGACGATACCGCCGGAGCAGACTTTGATCCCGGCGTCTCGCACTTTGTCCAGGGTATCCAGGCGCTCCTGGTAGGTGCGGGTGGTGATGATGTTGCCGTAAAATTCCGGCGAGGTATCAAGGTTATGGTTGTAGTAATCGAGGCCCGCCTCGGCCAGGCGCTGCGCCTGGCTGTCGGTCAGAGTGCCGAGCGTCATGCACGACTCCAGCCCCAGAGCCTTCACCCCTTTCACCATCTGCTCCAGATAGGGCATATCGCGATCGTGGGGGTTTTTCCACGCCGCTCCCATGCAAAAACGCGTGGAGCCGGCGTTTTTTGCCTGACGGGCGGACTCCAGAACCTGCTCGACCTCCATCAGGCGCTCGGTTTCGAGGCCCGTTTTATAACGCGCGCTTTGCGGACAATATTTACAATCTTCCGGGCAGGCGCCGGTCTTGATCGACAGCAGGGTGCTGACCTGCACCTGGCGCGGATCAAAGTGTTGACGGTGGATTTGCTGCGCTTCGAATAGCAGGTCGATCAGCGGTTTATTAAATAATTCCGTAACTTGCGACATTGTCCAGCGGGGGTGGTGAGCCATTTTCCTCTCCAAAGGTCGTACACTACCTGTTTCACACAGCCTCTTTGTTGGCTGCACTCGCACACCCCTGTCAGATAGTGACCTATGCTGCTGGGGATGTTCTCGCTTGCCGCCTCGATGCTGCGCGAAATATTTTGTGTACGTTTCATTGTAAGTCAGTTCAGTGTAGACTTGTAAACCTAAATGTTTTCAAAATGGTTTACAAGTCGCTTATGACCCTGGACGATCTCGCCTTCGATCGGCGCCACATCTGGCACCCCTACACCTCTATGACTTCCCCCCTGCCGGTCTACCCGGTGGTTTCCGCCCACGGTTGCGAGCTGTCCCTCGCCGACGGCGAACAGCTGATTGACGGAATGTCCTCCTGGTGGGCGGCGATCCACGGCTACAATCACCCGCGTCTTAATGCGGCGATGAAAGCGCAAATCGACCAGATGTCGCATGTGATGTTCGGCGGGATCACTCACCCTTCGGCGGTGGCGCTGTGTCGTCAGCTGGTGGCAATGACCCCGGAATCGCTGGAGTGCGTTTTCCTCGCCGACTCCGGTTCGGTAGCGGTTGAGGTGGCGATGAAAATGGCCCTGCAGTACTGGCAGGCGAAAGGCCAACCGCGTCGTCGTTTCCTGACCTTCCGCAACGGCTATCACGGCGATACCTTCGGCGCGATGTCGGTCTGCGATCCGCAGAACTCGATGCACAGCCTGTGGCAGGGCTATCTGCCGGATAACCTGTTCGCCCCCGCGCCGCAGAGCCGCTTTGACGGCGAGTGGGATGAAATGGATATGGTGCCCTTTGCCCGCCTGATGGCCGCGCACCGTCACGACATCGCCGCGGTGATCCTCGAACCGATTGTTCAGGGCGCGGGCGGGATGCGGATGTACCATCCGGAGTGGCTGAAGCGGGTGCGTAAAATGTGCGACCGGGAAGGGATACTGCTGATCGCCGATGAGATTGCCACCGGCTTTGGCCGCACCGGCAAGCTGTTCGCCTGCGAGCACGCCGGTATCGCCGCCGATATTCTGTGTCTGGGCAAGGCGCTGACCGGCGGCACCATGACCCTCTCCGCCGCGCTGACCACCCGCGAGGTGGCGGAAACCATCAGCAACGGTGAAGCCGGCTGCTTTATGCACGGCCCAACCTTTATGGGCAACCCGCTGGCCTGCGCGGTGGCCAGCGAAAGCCTGCGCCTGCTGGAGAGCGGCGAATGGCAGCGGCAGGTGGCGGCGATTGAAGCCCAGCTGCAGACCGAGCTGGCTCCGGCGCGGGGATCCGCCCTGGTCGCCGACGTCCGCGTGCTGGGCGCTATTGGCGTGGTTGAAACCTGTCGCCCGGTCAATATGGCTGCCCTGCAGCGCTTTTTCGTCGAGCAGGGGGTGTGGATCCGACCGTTTGGCCGCCTGATCTACCTGATGCCGCCGTATATCATCACGCCTGAACAGCTGTCCCGCCTGACCCGCGCCGTTAACCTGGCGGTGCAGGACGAAACATTTTTTAGCGAATAAATAGCGGAATTGCGTCGTGGTGCAGGCTACACTTCCTGGCTAATCAGCGCATTATCAATGAGGATGAAGCATGAAACTGATCAGTCACGATCTCCAGGACGGCGGTAAGCTGCCTAATCGTCACGTCTTCAACGGCATGGGCTACGATGGCGACAATATTTCGCCGCATCTGATGTGGGATGATGTGCCCGCAGGAACCAAAAGCTTTGTGGTGACCTGCTACGATCCGGATGCGCCGACCGGCTCCGGCTGGTGGCACTGGGTGGTGGCTAACCTGCCTGCGGATACGCGCGTCCTGCCGCAGGGGGCCGGTTCCGGTCAGGCGGAGCTGCCGGAAGAGGCCGTTCAGACCCGCACCGATTTTGGCAAGGCGGGATACGGCGGCGCGGCGCCGCCGAAGGGCGAGACCCACCGCTATATCTTTACCGTCCACGCCCTGGACGTTGAGAAAATTGAGGTGGATGCCGAGGCCAGCGGCGCAATGGTCGGCTTTAACGTCCATTTCCATTCCCTCGCCAGCGCCTCCATCACCGCCCTGTTCAGTTAATCTTCCCCCGGATAGCGGCTTGCGCCTTATCCGGGCTACCTGCGGCGCCACGTGTTTTTCAGGTGGCGCTACACTCACCTTTACCAGATAACACTTACATATCAAATAAATACACGTAGCTGTAGGTCTGGAAAGCGCCGCGCCGCCGGGCAAGGACTGCGGGCACGGAGCCGATTTTGTGCCGGGTGGCGGCTACGCCTTACCCGGCCTACAGTTCCCTCTCACAGGCTCATACCTCGTAGGCCCGGTA